>NZ_JBWXUW010000020.1:0-252 GCF_059901425.1 Fructilactobacillus sp. X2R1C3
GTACTCGCTGAATACGAAGACCAATTTGCAAAAATCGATATGGTGACTGTTGATGATACGTTTGGCGGTTGGAAAAAAGCCCAAGAAACACATTTTAATGATGGTGGTACTTTTGACGAGATTTATCAACCGCAATAAGCATGAAGGAGAAGATGGCCTTAACATCTTCTCCTCCATAAATAAGAAAAAGGGCTGAGGCGAAGCGATGAATATAGTGACAGAAGGTAAACAGACGAAAAAGAGGACCATACC
>NZ_JBWXUW010000021.1:0-251 GCF_059901425.1 Fructilactobacillus sp. X2R1C3
GTTCTAAGATCTTTGCTGCCACCACCAAGTAACTTATACAGCGGCGCTTGATACAACTTACCCCACAGGTCATAAACAGCCAGTTCTAAAGCTGCTTTTGCACTGTAATTACCTACCACTGTTGATTGAATAATATGGCAAATCTGATTAAGGTTTTCTATCTCTCTATCAATCAATTTTGGGGCAATAAGTTGACTAATTACACCCATCATACCTTGATGGGTATCACCCGTAATAACAGGTGTTGATGC
>NZ_JBWXUW010000022.1:0-237 GCF_059901425.1 Fructilactobacillus sp. X2R1C3
TAGCTACAGCAAAATTACCACGCGCCATTGAATTTCCGCCAATACTGACAGCTTGCGAAATAGCCTGTGTTAATCCACCATTCGCAAAGTTACCAATCAATACATTGCGATCATTATTCGTACTTAATCCAGTTTGCGGCCCCATGATAATGGAACGATCAGATTTAGAATTTTGTCCAGCCAAATGCCCCGCATAAACATTATTATCACCTGTTGAACCATCGCCAGCGATAGAAC
>NZ_JBWXUW010000023.1:0-229 GCF_059901425.1 Fructilactobacillus sp. X2R1C3
TACGTCACCCGCACCCATGTGGATTACTACACCGACAGCATCGACTTCACCAAGCTCAAGGTGCTGGACCGTTTCGATGGCGGCGTGGCCGGCCGGGGTGATTCACACCATGGCGAAGTGCACTTGGTACGCCGCGTGGCGGGCTACAAGAAGATCCGCTACTACACCCACGAGAACATCGGCTACGGGCCGGTGAACCTGCCCGACCAGGAACTGCACACCACTGCGG